>NZ_CP136595.1 GCF_032852305.1 Parasphingorhabdus sp. SCSIO 66989 | reverse complement strand
ATCATGAAGAACACACCCTTCACCACGTTGCGCGAAGAACTGCGCAAGGCAGGCTGCGAAATACGGTGTCTATGGCATCACCCCATAGATGACGATACCTATATTGCGAACTGGCTGGTCCGCACCGCAGAGGGCAATTTTTCTAACCTCATGGTCCGCGATCAGTTGGAGCAAGGCTATACGCTTTTCGTTGATACGCAGGGCAATGACATTGCCGAAGATGTTGCCGCGATCCTTGAGCGAGACTAGCGCACCGCAGCCTTCCCACCCTTCTTGGAAATTTAACCGCCTACCGCTATATTGAGAAACAGGAGACACCCATGGCGACGACTTTTGATACTGACCAGTTGAACGTGCGCAAGACAATGGCCGACATCGATGCGGCATTGTCGCAGGCGAGCCTTCATCGCGCCCAGCAAGAACAGGTATTGCAAGAAATCCAGCTTGCCCGCCTCACCAGCAAAGAAATGAGCGAAAATATAACGCGGATCGAGGCAGAGATTGCGCAGCGCCAGATGGAAACCAAAACCGAGCGCTTCAAAGTGCTGTTTACCGGCATAGGCGCAGTTGCCGCCAGCATTGGCGCTGCCGTTCTGTTGCTGCGCTATTTCACCACCGGAGGCTGACACGACCGCCCGCCTGGTGCTTTGCACTAGGCGGGCTTTTTCGTATGTAGCGGCGATGCTCGAAACCACCCGGAGCGAGCCGGGTTTTTCTCGCATCAGGGCTTAAGCAGCCCTCTTGCTTGGTGCGCTCGATTGTGACCGGGCCGAGCCGGTCAAATCTCGCTTCCCTCGCAATTCACCCGCCGCCGCCGCGCAGCCATCGGCAACAGGGCCGATGCTGCTAGGCAGCGAAGCGACCGCTCGACCATAGACCAGCGATAGCGGCGCTGCCTCTATCACTGGCCATGCCCTCGCAGCCGCAGCCAGGGCGCGATGATGCCCCCGGCATCACCGCTCAAACGGACAGCGCGGCCGAGGGCCGCACTGGTAATGATCGACCATGCGCTTGCGCCTGGTCTTTCGTTTCCCGACGCCGGTAAACCGGCATCGGCGCGGGGGCCTTGCCCCCGAATTTCAGAAGGGCTAGACCGTCTCGCTCGCTGCGCTCGCTCGCTTGGCAGTTATTGCGGTCCCCCCAGCTTCATCACCAATCTGCGCTAGGTGCTGTGGATCTGCATACGCAGATTATCCAGCACCAGCTCCGATAGGCTCTTGCAGCCGGAAGCCCACCGCAATAACTGGCCCTCAATCCGAAATTCTCCCCCACCCGTCGCCCGGTGGGCGTTCGCCGGTTCCATGTTTGGAACCGGGCGAAGCCCCTATTTAAGAAAGAAGGGAAGTCAATCATGTTAAATTCAGATTTCACACTGTTTGTTGCTACTGCACAGCTATCGGATACGAAAGATACTTGGAGCTATTTCTTCACAGCATCGCGCGATGAGATGATCGCAGAGGCTAAGAGGCTGAACAAAGCTCATAATATAACTGTAACTTGCCATAGTCTCGATAAGCCAGTTAGCGAAACTGAGTTTGCAGAAATGCTTGAGGGCAAGAACAGTGATGCCCTGAATTATGACAACATTATCACAGCTTTCTTAGCGCAGGAGGTTTGATCCATGATTAGCACCAGAGGCTGACACGACCGCCCGCCTGGTGCTTTGCACTAGGCGGGCTTTTCGTATGTAGCGGCGATGCTCGAAACCACCCGGAGCGAGCCGGGTTTTTCTCGCATCAGGGCTTAAGCAGCCCTCTTGCTTGGCGCGCTCGATTGTGACCGGGCCGAGCCGGTCAAATCTCGCTTCCCTCGCAATTCACCCGCCGCCGCCGCGCAGCCATCGGCAACAGGGCCGATGCTGCTAGGCAGCGAAGCGACCGCTCGACCATAGACCAGCGATAGCGGCGCTGCCTCTATCACTGGCCATGCCCTCGCAGCCGCAGCCAGGGCGCGATGATGCCCCCGGCATCACCGCTCAACAGGACAGCGCGGCCCAGGGCCGCACTGGTGATGATCGACCATGCGCGTTGCGCCTGGTCTTTTGTTTCCCGACGCCGGTAAACCGGCATCGGCGCGGGGGCCTTGCCCCCGAATTTTAGAGGGGCTGGACCGTCTCGCTCGCTGCGCTCCCTCGCTTGGCGGTTTTTGCGGTCCCCCCAGCTTCATCACCAATCTGCGCTAGGTGTGCCGGATCCGCTGCGCGGATCATGCCCCACCAGCTCCGATAGGCTCTTGCAGCCGGGAAGCCCCCCACAAAAACCGACCCCTTTCCAAAATTCTCCCCCATCCGTCGCCCGGAGGGCGTTCGCCGGTTCCATGTTTGGAACCGGGCGAAGCCCCTATTTAAGAGGACAAGAACAATGAAGGCATATCTGATTATCCCTAACCGTTATGGCCATCAGACAACACTGGAAATATCCATAGAAGCAGCGGTTCAAATCATTGCTGACAATGGGCTTACCGGCGAACCAAATGAGTATGGTCGAATTGCAGTCGAACCAGAAAAGACCATTGAGGTCTATATTCACACATTGCCCAAGGAGGCTTGAACCATGGTTAGCACCAGAGGCGTTGAGCCGAAATTACGCAGAGCAAGACTATGTGCAGCACGTCGCTATGTATCAGGCACGATATGCTGGAAAGCCATTCTTTCCGGCGCATGGGATCGCGGCGAGATTGTTGGTCAGTATCTCAATCAGGATGCAACGTCATGACCGATCAATTTGCATTGTTCAGCTATTCGCCAGCACCAATGATCCGCTTGCCTGTTGACCCGGATGGTTCCGTTATAGCGGGCGAGGCAGACGAGACGTTCACGCTTGAGCACCCGCGCATGGCGTGGGATAGTGCGAGAATACAGCTTCACCAGCATGACGATAATCATTGGCTTTGGTCCACATCATTTAACACAGGGTTGCGCGGCAGTTCCTATTATGTCGGAGCGAAATGGGGACGGTTTGCAGCCTCCAAAAATGATGCGCTCTATTACGCGATTGAAGAATTACGCGAGAGAGTAAATCCGACCCGCGAGGAATCGGACAGCACCGAGCTTGCCAAAATTCGTCAGTGGCTAGTCACCCTTGAAGATCAGATAGGGATGCTATCATGACAGAGCTTTCGCCTTGCCCTAACCCTTGGTGTCCGAGCCACCAAGAACGCGATCCATTACCACCCGTGTTGGTGACAGCCCTAGATGAAAAGACTGGCGAGCAATGGGGAAAATTCGCATTGCACGGGCCAGCGCAAAGCAGTTTCGCATTCTAATTAAGAGGTAAACATGATCGACTTCACAGCCTATCCGCATCCAGTAATGGCCGTTAGATGCCCCGAGTGTGGTAAAGCCGCAGGCGTCTATTGCTACCGCCCATCAGGGCATAAGGCGAGCGACTTCCATCGATCCCTCAAAGATTTGGCCGACCAGATATTTATTCAGCAGCACGGTAATGCCGCCGCAGTCTTTAGGTCAGATAACAACACCTGGCTTATCGACCCCAACGGCCTTGCACCGGATATGTCCGAACCGTCCGACCAGCTACAATTATTCTAACAAAAGGAAGCCCGCCTATGGCGGGCTTCCTTTTGTTCATTGCCGATTACTTTCCAGCGCGTTATAGTGTTCACGTATCGTTCTTCATGATGACCGTTCACTTGCGGTTGCCAGATTGGGGCGAACAACCGCAAGGAGAACGATCATGGAACCACCGTTTCATTCATTGGCAACTACGCTCGATGTTCATTGGGCATTGATCGCGTTTGCCGCATGGGCAGCTTTCGCAATCGTGTATCGCTACATTGGTGCGATAGTGTCTTTGATCCTGGCGCTGGCTTTTGGCGCTGACTATCTGGTTGGCGTTGCGCTGGGGCCGGACACGTTTTCCGGCAATACGCTGATATTCCGCATGGCGATTGTGCCGTTGGCGCTTTTCATTGTCGCTAAGGCTCCGCACATCCTGTTCGGATCGCTGATGCTCTTTGGCGATGGCGTCCGCGCTCATGACCGCGATGGTGACGGCGACTAGCGCCGCCACCATCTGCGCAAAACGCGCCCGTAATTCATCATCCGCGTTTTACCTTAGCTAGATTCAGGAGCCGCCCTAATGGGCGGCTTTTTTTGTTTTAAAAGGATTCACGCTTCTGGCGCGAATAGAGATATTTTCTTCTGTGATTTGTAGACTTCCTAACACCTTTGGTTTATAGGAAGGGAGAAGGCAGGATAGACCATTTAGGCCAATCGTATATACGCTAGGCAGAAATGGTCGTCCGCTGCACGGGGCTTGGAGATTGTTTTGCGTCAGATTTTGGTCAAAATGCCGGATGATCTAGCCAACGCTCTTGATGCGTATGCTGCCGAGCGCGGGCAATCGCGCAGCGAGCTTATTCGCTTTGTGCTGGCTCAATTAGTGGAGCCGGAAAGCGCGCAGACAGAGCCGAATAAAGCAGACAGATATGGCCGCGTGACATTGAAATTTATCATTGACGGGAAAGCCTATGACGCGGTGAAGCGCCATTGTGATGCGCTCCATATGAAGCCTGCCGAGTATATCCGAACGCTGCTATACGCCCGCTTTTTTGAAGGCGACGAGCCTATCATACAGACCAAGCAAACCGTGGAAGCGATCATGAAAGCGGTTGGCGCAACGGACAAGATTGGGCGCAATCTCAATGATGCAGTGCGCTCTATCAAAGGTGCCATTGGTGCGGATAACAAGCCAGAGCTGCGCATGAGTATCGACGAGATTGTTGCCATGGAGCGGCGGTTAATCGACACGATAGATAGGCAGTTCCAAATCACGCTTGAGGCCATCACACGCGATAATGAATATTGGCGTCCATCATGGTAGCTGTCCTATCTCCCGGCGTTGCCAATTCGGTTGATCGACTACATGGCCGCGCTTATCGCGGACGCAAAGGTTCCGCGCATCAAACGCCCAATATTTCACTTGGCGGCGCGCTTGGCGGCGGTCATTTCAAAACGCAGAAGCAAGCGATTGATACGATGGTGCGAACCGCCACGCGCACCCAGGAGGTCATGGTTAAGGTCACTGGTCGCCAGAAAATGGGTGCGGGCAGCTTTGGCAACCTGGCCTATATTTCTCGGCTCGATGACAAGAACGCGGAAAATATCGCGCTTGAGGACGAGCGTGGAAATATCATCACCACAGCCGATCAGATGCGTGACATATCGAAACAATGGGCGCGGTGGAATGATGCGGCGGTGAAGGGCTTTGATGATCGCCGCAAAGGCGATGTTTCCCGTTCTATGATGCTCTCGCACGGCAAAGAGATGGACGCGGATGTTTTAATGGAGTCGGCGCGAGAATGGGCAAAGAAAGAGCTTGCCGGTCATCGCTATGTCATGGCGCTGCATACCGATACCGACCACCCGCATGTTCACATCACTTACGCAGCGAGGAATAAGGCAGGCGAGCGCACCTATCCCGACCGCGAGACATTGCAGCGCTGGCGTGACAGCTTTGCCGAACAATTGCGCGAGCGCGGAGTGGAGGCCAACGCTACGCCCAGGCAAACACGCTGGCCTGAATTTAAGAAAGTTTCGCTAGAGCGGATCAAGCGCGCAGACCGTTTCGACGAACGATTAGAAACAGTCGGCATTACCCAATATGAAATTAAGGAGCTGCGCAATACAATCTCGGTTTATCGCGATGCTGCGAACGAATTGAAGCGCGCCGAGGACGATCAGTATAGGCAGGCCGGTAAGGTTATTGGCGCGTATGCAAATGACCTGGACTTTCGCTTGAAAGAGCATCTTAAAGAGCAGCCCGACAAAGACAGCGTTTCGCAAAACCTCACCCGCGCTACGGAGTTGCCAATCAATCGTGAAGCGAGAGATGCCTTTGCAGAGACTTTGGACCAGCTCGACAAGTTGAAGGATTATGAACCGCCATCGGTTGCCGATAAGTCGGAAAACGATGCCCCGCAGGGCCGCGACAGCGCCGGTGACGAGCGAGAGGATAGCCGCGCAGCGCCATCGCATAGCGATGCCCCGCAGGGCCAGGACAAGGAGGTTGACGACGCACTGGCTGACTTGCAGGCCATGGCTGATAAACTGTCATCGGACAAATCTGTTCAGGATGACAAGCCGGAACGCAGTGACGCCCCGCAGGGCCGCGCTAGCGCCGGTGACGACCGAGAGGATAGCCGCACAGCGCCATCGCATAGCGATGCCCCGCAGGGCCAGGACAAGGAGGTTGACGACGCACTGGCTGACTTGCAGGCCATGGCTGATAAACTGTCATCGGACAAATCTGTTCAGGATGACAAGCCGGAACGCAGTGACGCCCCGCAGGGCCGCGCTAGCGCCGGTGACGACCGAGAGGATAGCCGCACAGCGCCATCGCATAGCGATGCCCCGCAGGGCCAGGACAAGGAGGTTGACGACGCACTGGCTGACTTGCAGGCCATTGCCGATAAGCTCAAAACCGAACGCGCCGACAAGCTCAATGAACCGGCACCACCGGCTGAACCTGATAACCAAGATGAAGCCCTACAGCGAATACTGGATAAGACCCGCGAGCGCGACCGCGACAAATCACGAGGATAAGATCAATGGACGACAAGGTATTGCTCGGCGTTCTTCGCGAGCTGTTTAAGGGCCTTACAGAGAAGCTCGAGCAGCTTGAGCAAAGCAACCGCGAGCTTGAAAAAAGGGTTATCGCGGAAAACCGGCGCACACGCGATTACCTTCTAACGATAGCTGACTTGAGCGGTCAGATTCATGCCGGAGTTAAACCGTCCAGCGCTATCCCCGACCATATCTTGCAATCGCCGGTCATGAGCGCCTTTCTCGACAATTACCCTGCCGAGATACCAGCGCCGACCGAATTTGCCCGCATAGACGCCCTACGGGCCGATATAGCGATGATTGCGGATGATACCTTACGCGAATTGCGCGATGCATATGTAGAAGGCTTGAAATCGCAAAATCAGATTCAGGTTGCGGCCGACCGGCATGGCCTTGAGCTGGTCCAAAGCGAATTGGCGCAACGCGGCATCGAGGCCGAAGCGCAGGAACATGAAAAAACGGCCCCGGACAATATGCCGGAGCCGAGTTCAGAGGACCAGCGGGTCACTAATGATCCTCACAAAGACGATGAAGCCCGCCGCGTTCGGGATCTGGCATCAGAGCCAGATTACGCGGCCGACAAATCCCATGACCGCTAATTAACGGTCAGGGCCAGCGTCCTTATGCATTTCCCTTTCCTGGCTTCGCTCTTGATTGCCCTCAACCTCGTGGCGAATATGCGCTTGCATAGTGTCGTTACGCTCTGCATATTTTTCTAGCGCTACACCAAGCTGACCTTTCTCCTGACCGTCCAACGAGCTATCCACTTTCCCACTAACCACCAGCTCCGCATATCCTGTCCCGATGCCACGTTCAGCTAGTTCGATAGACCTGTCAAAATGCTCTTTTCTCTTATCAGGATCATTACGGTAATGATCCATAGCGACCAGTTCAAATCTAAAACGGTCGGAATCAGGCTGTTCAATGGCGCGCTGTATCGCTTCACTATTTTGCTCTGGACTGTCTAAACCTCCAACATCTCTCGATTGTTCAGCCGCTCTAGCCACCTGACGCGCAATACCGGGACTTGTATCGGCATGTTTTTCCGCAAATTGCGCCGCAGCATCAAGGCCGTTGCCGTTCCTGATATTTTCGAGAGCAGCGGCGTAGGTAATTTCGGCCGCAAGGTGAACTTCGTTGAGCTTATCCGCATGTTCCGCCCGTTGCTCAATACTCATAGCTCCCCTATCAGTCCTGTCTAATTCCGCCATCTTCTCAAAACCCTTCATGCTCGCCGCTAAATCCCTTTCAACTTCCTGGTCTTTATTGAGCTGTTCACCATCAGATCGGGATTTTGCTTCTTCTCGAATTTCCGCACGAGGCTCACGGCCTTCTTGCTGCAATGCCCGCGCCTCATTGATCGCGTTTGTCGCAAAACGAGCTTTGCCCTCACTATTCATATCCATAGTGTCAGCCACTTCAATAATTTGCTCACCGATTACCTTGAGCTGTTCGGTGCTATTGCCATTTTCCAAAGAGGCGCGAACATCATCAAGCGATTGAACGCTACCAGTGTCATCCTGCGACATATTTACTCCTGTCATTTATTACGGTTGATGCGTTTTCGCGTTCGGCTTCACTATCAGGCGTGTTAGCCATGTTATCGCGCAGCCATAGAAGCCTATCTTCCAATGGCATGAAATCCGAAGCTTTGCTCTCATAGAAGCGCCGCTCGACCCATTCTCGAACCGAACCGCCTTCCATATCGTTAGGCGGTGCTATTGCGGCGCCTTTTTCACTAGACAGAATCTCGGATAATGAAAGAACCGGCAAGATTGGCGCGGGTATCTCGCTGCGCTGGCTGTATTTACGGCTTTCATAATATTTGAGCTTGCGCGCTTTGATTGAAGGCGTCCCGGCCCTGAACAAAAGCATATTGTCCGGGTGCATCTTCTTAATTTCATCGGGATTCATCAGGTCGCGCCGCTGGTCACTCGTTGACGTTGAGCTTTCAAACGACTCCCAGCGCTTACGATTGCGCGACTTTGCCTCGAACGTATAGGTTCCCAACCGCTTTGACAGTTCATCGGCAATCTTTTGTTCTTTGACGCCAAAAATCAGCTCTGCACCACAGTTGGCAATAATCTCGTCGGCTTTATCCGGCCCATAGGTATGCCGGAGCTGTGACCGGGATTGCACCACCGGCATAAGGCGGATGCCATAGCCAGCAGCAAGCGAGAAAGCATTAGCGAGGTTCAGCGCATTACCGAGCCGCGCAAATTCATCCATCAGCAAAAGCACCTGAATATCAGAGACGCCCTTTTCCGGCAGCGTCCGCATCGTAATGTCCAGTATTTGCTGGAACAGCAGATTATAGAGCGGCGCAACAACCTCGATATTATCAGGCGACGTTCCGAGATAGAGCGAAATCGGCCTTTCCCGCAATTCCTGTATCTCGAAATCAGAGGCGCTGGTCGCATAGTCCAAGAACGGATTAACCCATATATTAATCCGCGACGTGAGCGTTTGGCGAATACCGGAATATGTGTTGTCGCTGGACGAGACAAAATCGCTGATAGCATCGCGACATTGCCGCGACAGACCCGCAGCAGCCCCTTTGCGCTCATTGATGATATTGTGCCAGTGTCGCTTGGAGTTAGGCCGCGTAATCTGCCTGTATATCTCCCCTATGGTGAAAGGCAGTTCCTCTCTGCCCTCTTGCCCATCATGCGCTGCGATATAGGCTCCTATGCCCATAAAGGCGGAGCGGGCACTATCCAGCCAGAAGGTTTCCCCATCCTTAGGTTCAGGGTAAAGCATCTGGCCTATCTTTTGCAGCTCTGCGATGACTTCAATAGGATCAGAGCGGTTGATATATCCCAGCGGATTATAGCGGCAGCTTTTGCACTGATTATTAAGCGGATCGAATAGCAACACCTGTTGCCCCAGCTCTTGCTGTCGATACCCGGCTGTCTTTTCGTAATTCTCGTGCTTTACGTCGAGAACCACCGTTGACCCATGCCAGTCCAACAAATTCGGGATGACAACGCCAACGCCTTTACCGGCCCGCGTCGGAGCCTCGACAAAGACATGCTCTTGCCCGCCTAGCCGTATCTCCCGGCCATTAAAGCTGCCCAGCATCAAGCCCTTCTTCGCCATCAGGCCGCTTTTTTTCAAATCTTTCATGACAGCCCATTGACTATCACCATGCAATTTGACCGGCTTGTGAACGAGACCATAAAATATAAAAATGCAGATCAGAAAACCCACCAGCCCGCTTATCTGCATTGCCCTGGTTACATCGGCGATATGGATATTTTGCCAAAGAAATTGCGGTATCCCGGCAAAATTCATCTCCAAAGAAAAAACGCCCAGCCCTATGACCGAGCCGAGCATTACAATCAGCAGCCATATGGGAAGCAGGCACACAGCGAGGATGATATGACCGCGCTCAAGCTGCATAGCGCAGCTCCGCTTTTTTGGTCGCACCGCCCCACCATATTTCCGTTACCGAAAACTCGCCCTCCACCTTCTTTGCTTGCACAACCACGTCAACCAACGAGGTAAGCATGGCGCGAATGTCATCACGGGCAAGATCAGAGCCGCCATCACTTTCTTTGACCAGCAAGGTAAGCTGCTCAAAGGCCAGCTCTGCGCTGTCAGCATGGACAGTGGTAATAGAGCCAGGATGGCCGCTATTGACGTTCCGCAGATAATAGAAAGCGGTGCCATCGCGCAGCTCTTGCAGCAATATCCGATCAGGCCGCATCCGCAAACTTGCTTCCAGCAACTCTTTTGCCGAAATCGGCGCTTTGCCCTGCCCCCCTTTTGAGTAAATCATATGCACCACATTTTTATGCGGTGCTTCCAGTTCGCGCGTATCTTCGATTGTCAGCAATCGTTCGTCTAATGGAATCTCTGCAATAAGCGCTTTGGAAAGTGTAGTTTTGCCCGATCCGGTTGAGCCGGAAATCAGGATATTTTGCTTACCGATCACCGCAGCGCGCAGAAACTTCGCCCACTCCCCTGCATTAAAAAGCCCCGCCAATTCATCCTTAACAGGATCGACGACTTCACCGCCTTTTGCTGTCTTTTTGAACAATCCGTAATTGTCCAAATCATCCAAGCTCAATTTCGTTGAGGAAGGCTTGCGAATGGTCATTGAAAAGCTGCCTTCATCGACAGCAGGCGGCGCTACTACCTGGACACGTTCACCAGTCGGAAGAACGGCCGAGAGCAACGGCTTGGTCGCATCGAGCGTCTGGCTGGTCGAATTGGCAACCAGCTTGGCAACGCGCTGCAAACGCGCCATATCAAAGCGATCATCCTCTATCCATTCCCAGCCCTTGCGGGTTTCCACAGCAACAATACCGGGCTGGTTAATCACCAGCTCGGTAATGTCATCACGCGCCAAAATCTCCTGAAATGGAATCAGCAGCTCTGTCAGCAGCGATAAATCAAATTTCTTATCGCGCATGAGCTGGTCGCAGCCGCAATGAATAGATGTTGGAGAAGTCCAAATCATGCGCCGCCATTACATTCAGAATAGCGCCTTGCGGAGCGCGCAGGACCGGGCTGATATTCTGATTGACCGATTGCTGCGCCACCTGGTTAGGTGCTCTGAACGTCTGTTGCGCCCCTGCTATTTCATTTTGCAGCGCAAAACCTAAATCGCCAACAATCGACAGCAGCAATGCAGCGCCAAAGCGCTTGAAGAAGAAGTTTTCAACATCGCCTTCCAGCCCTGCCCTGCCCAGCGCATCCGTTGCGGGTGAAGATAGTTTCATAGACACGCCTTCCGGCGTAACAGCACGATTCCAAATGACAAACAGCCGAGACTGACCATCCTGAATACCGCCCTTATATTCGCCGATAATCTTGGTGCCTTTATCCAACACAATGACGCTGCCTGTTGCCGAGCGAACATCACTCGACACCACACACGTCACCAGCCCCGATAGGGTGCTGTCCATCGCATTTTGCAGGACGCACGGTATCTGCGAACCGGCCTCTATCGTGAAATTGCGATTAGGCTGCAAACCGCCGCGTATGCGGTTGATTTTCCGCCCCTGAAAATTGTCGTTAAAATCACTTCCAGCGCTCGCTTGGCTAGATTGCGCATCGCCGGCAGAGCCAGGCAATGACGCATTGGATCTAGCCGCACCTGTAAGCACACCCGTTTGCCCACCTGTTCCGGCCATCACGATGACCGGAGAACGGCGCATAGCTTCCAGTTCTGCCAAACGCTGTTGCCTGCGTTTTTCAGCATCACTAAGCCCCTGCCCTTGCGGTTGGACACCCGTTACGGGCGCTTCGCCATTCAAGGAAGGGACTTCCTCTCCCGGTTGCTCCAATGGCGCGCCGTCCACCGGATCAATCGCTTGCGTGTTCAAGCGATCAGATACAGGGTCACTTTCTTTCATGGTGACTTCCACCGGCTCACGATCCGGCTTTTCTTCATCGCCACCACCGCTGTTAAAAGCACCTGAACCGACAGCCACCAGACCGAAGATACCCGCGCCAAACAGCGCGAGCTTCTTCATATCGACTTTCGCGCCGACCTTGGCGGAAGCAGATTCCTTACGGTCGCCGTCGCCACCATTCGCCGCTGGCAAAGGATTTTCCGTGCTGTCTCTGTTGATAGTGTCGCTCACAGTTAATTCCCTTCCACTGAACGCTGAACGTCAGGCGAAACCGTCCCGCTCGATACGTCTTTGCCATATGGGTCAAATGCCATGTTCCATATGCAGCTTAGTGAATCGCCCATCCGCAAACGAAGCTGGCTCACCAGCTCGTTGATGACGACAAACTCACCTTTGACGGTGTAGTTCACGACGCTTTCCGAACCGTCAGGCAACACTTTGAAGATTGCAGGGACAGGCTGATTGCGCGGAAACCGCAGCACCGTTGAAACCCCGTTATCGGTAATCTCGGTTGGAGCCAGTTCCGGTGCGCCAGCGATCATGTAATTGAGATTGCGCGGCCCTGTCGTAACCGCCGCATCAAGCGCTATCGCTATGGCATTGGCTTCAAGCTGATAAGCCGCCGCCTGCAACCTCTGCTGTTCCACCACAGCGGCCCTGGCTGCATCTGCTTGCGGATAGCGAAACCGAAGGCCGAACATCACATTTGAGCGCTGCGTCTTTGCACCGCGTTGCGCCTTGAGCGCAAAATGATACATCCGCGTTTCACGCCCCATCTGTGACGTTACGATCATGTTGGTTGGGCCAGCATGTTCACGAGGCTTTAGGAAAATAATATTACCCGATGGTGCGACTTCCCAGCTCACGCTGTCACCCACGGCGATATTGGTTATCGTTTCCCCACGCTCCAAAACAATCTCGACAGCCGAGCGGAACCCGGCTGTCACAGCGAACACCTGGTCAGGATTATAGACCGCTGTTCTGACACGCTTATCCAGCGCACCGGCTTGTGGTATATCCTCTGCGAAGGCTGGCGTTGCGCACACACTGGCAAGGACGACCGGCAATAAATATCTATTCATTGCCTGTCTCCCGACCCACAACCTCACTGTCAATCCGGTAACTGGTGACGACGAAGCCGAGCGGATTATAGAAGCGGGTCAAGTCGCTAGTCGGCTTTTGCGCAAACTCAAATTCGACTGTCGCCACCCAATCGGTGCGCTTTTCCACGCTACCGGCAGAGGTAACAATTCGCGAGAACCGCACCTGTCCGACCGTTTCTGACAAGAAACTGATAGAGCGCACCGTCACATTCGCTGTCTCGCCTTGGCGATAGACATTCAATGGTGAGTTTGGATTGGAAACGTCGCGAGAGGCGCGATATTTCTGCCCTTCCGGTATTGACGAGAGCGCAATGGTCTTGCGGTAAAGTTCTTCGCTTGCCGCTGCGATCCATGCTTCGCGTGAGCGAACATAATCAGCCAGGAAGAATTTACGCACCGCTTCATCGCCGGTTATCTGTTTCGTATTCTTCGCCACCGAAACCACATCAACCGCCCCTGCCCTTTCATCCACACGGATGACATATGGCTCTGCGATCTTGAGCGGAGAAAGCAAATACAGCGCAATAGCGCCCAGCGCTACAGCCCCGGCACCCGCAGCGACCATATAGGCATTGCGCCGCTCTTTACGCGCTCTGATAGCGTCCACTCGATCCCAGCTCTGAACATTGTCAAAATGCTCTTTCAGCTCACCTGTAATGCCCTTGGCCATTACTCATTTCCCCCATTTACAGAGTCATTTTGCGCGGGTTCCGGCGCAAATACATTCGGATCAACCACAACCGGCGCTTGCAGCACCGAGCCGTTAGGATTGGCGGGCCGAGCATTGGAAAACTTACAGCTTTCCACTTCCGGCTTTCCGCCTTGCGATGAACATGCAGCTACAGGCACGAGAAGCGCCGATAGGAGCATGATATTCAGTTTTGGTAATCTCATTCGTTCCGTTCCTTATCTAGCGCCCACAAGGCCCCTCATTATCGCCACACGACTTGTTGCCATGCGAGCGCCTACATATTGACTTGCAGAAGTTGCGGCCGCAGACGCCCTTTCAGACGCACGACCGCCAGCACCTTTGATACCGCCTTTGCCGTCACGACCAGACCATGCACGACTGCCGCCGCGTCCAGCGCCGCTCAACAAATTGCGAGTTGTGTAGGATGACGGGATAAGCGCGCCAGCAACCGCCGCCGATGAACCGCCGCCGCCGCCAGACATGCCCTGCCCAATCGACTGTGCTTGCAGGATCAGATAGCCCGAAACAAACAGAACACCGAGCAACCCGATAAAGGCCGCAATGACTGAACCCAAAAGACCAAAGGGGCTGTCGCTAACCTGATCCGTGCCAATTGGCGCGGTCGCATCAATCCCGAATTGCGCGAAAACATCATTAATAAAATTCGCCGTCAAAGTGCCAATGAAGCCTACTGCCAGCGCCAAAACCGCTGTCGCTATCGCGTAGCCCAAAGCCGTTTGAAGCCATGTGAAGAACATGCTTCTTGTGCTGTCAAACAACAGACATCCAACAAAAATAGGACCGAATAGCGCCGTTGCTGTAATGGCAAATTTCAGAAAAAGCACCATCGCTACCACCACAGCCGCCAACAGACCGGCAGCAGCGATAGGGAAAATAGCAAGAAGGTAAGCAATCAGAACCGCTATCCGCGTCTCAAAAAACGGGCCTGGTTCCCAAGTATCCCAAGGCGCGAGCTGGATATTGTCAATGACCCGATTAACTTCCGCTTCCACGCTGTCAAACAAGGTTTGCGCGAGCTGACCGGCATTATCGACACCCGGAGCCGAGGCCATGCCTACCAGTATATCAGGCCATGTTTGCACCGAACTGGCAGCGACCCCGCCGATCCCGCTCTGCACAGCAGCAAGAACCAGGCCCGCCTTCACGCCCTGCGAGATGATATGTCCAAACCCCTCGCCAGCTATACCGCGCAACACGGCATAGCAGGCGAGAATCATATATACGCCAATGCCAGCAGCTACCGCAGCACCCGCAAACCCAACGACCGCGCCATAGCCGCCTATGACGGTGGCTATCTGCGCGTCAATGCTGGTGTATATCTGTTGGAACATATCAATCTCCGTTTAGAGCTTATCGCAGCCCAATTCTTTCCATTCAGGATGGCTTTCATGCGCTTTTTGGCCCGGATTGCTGGTATCGCCGAAACCGCGAGCGCGCCGAATTACGCCCGCACATTTTCGCACAAGATTGGTTCGTTCAGTGTCAGAGAGGTCACTTATCGCTGGCTCTGGCGCGGACACATCCTCCACCCTCTCGCTCTCCCCGCAAGCGGCAAGAGCGAGAGGCAGAACAGCAAGGCAAAGAGCGCGCATTATTTCGCCCCCCAGCTACGCGATGCGCGATAATCCGAAGCCGCTTTGCGCTGGCGATTGACAAGCGCGGTGCGCTCAATCGAACGACGCTCACCCTCTGCGCGCTGCGCGGCTTCGAGAGCGATCAGTCGATTAGTTTCATTGCTGGCTGCAACGCCTTCAATCGCAGCTCTGGTCTGAACTGCCATGACTTCTTTTTGCGTCTCCGCGACATTCAGGCGGTCATTAAGCTGGCCAACGCCCTGTGCGCGGTCATCAGCATTAATCAATGCCTGGTCAGCCAGCGCACGGGCCTTGCTGGCATCACGCGCAGCGGTTTCAAAGGCTTCGCGCTGGGCATCGCTTGCCTCACTACCGAGCTGGTAATCAGTTTCGCGCAAGATCGCATCAGCACGAGCGCCGAGCGCTCCCCCCAAATCCCGATTTTGACGAACCAGGTCGCCAACATCGGTCACACCTTCGGGCAGAGCGCCGCGAAGCTGCGGATTGTTCATGATGCTGGCAACGTCCTGAATATCGGTAATGCCATTCACACTGTCATAGAGCCGCTGCATTTCCTGCAAACGACGACGCGCTTCCTCTATTTGCTGTTGCGCCTGCCGCACTTGTTCAATCGCTTGCGCGTAATTGGCGCTGTCAAACACCTTCCACTGCGCTTGTGCAGCACTTGGAACCGCCATAGCGACCAGTGCCGCTGCAACCGTCAATTTCTTTAGCATATGCCTTACTCCTTTACCGTAGTTCCGCACGTTCAGCATGAAAGCGCGGGAGCCAATTTGCCGGATCATCGCCCACTTCCGCCCGTAACTTGGTTACGAGGTCGAGAGTCGATGCCCGACCAGATAGAACGGCAAGTTCATCATCCATGCCGCCTAAATCCAGTTCAGCCACAACCGAATTGTGACCCTGCTTAATGAGGAAGCACCGGCTTTCCGGCGTCAGCTCATTGCGGATTATGTGATATTCGGTTTTGGTCAGTCCCAAACCATCGACATAATGCTCTTCTTTTGCTGTCGGATTGGGCAGCAAAATCTTGGTCGCACATTGTTCGATGATTGTGCTAGAAATGTCGCTGCTAAGCGCATCGACAGGGCTTTGCGTCCCAAAGAGCATCATCGCATTGCGCTTACGATAGGTCTTAAGACCATCCTTGGCGAAGCTCCTAAAGGACGCATCGCCAAGAGCCCGCCAAAATTCGTCAATGTCCACAATCGCAGGATTGCCGTCTATGACCATATCAATGCGGTGGAACAGGTAAGCCATAAGCGGCGGACGGATCATATCATTGTCGAGAAAGTCCGTCATATCGAACCCGGCAAGCTGCGCATCCAGGGACAATTCGTCATCCTCATTGTCGAACACCCAGCCTAATTCATCCCCCTGCGTCCAGCGCTCTAATCGCGCTCCAATGCCTTCAAGATCATTTGTTCCCAAATAGCTTTGCAGGGCAGACAAGGTGCGCTCGCTTCGCGGCAGCGCTTCCATGGCATCAAGCGCGTTGTCCAAATCCTTTTCATCGCTGGCGCTCAACCGCTCCCCTGGCTTATCAACCAGCATCCGCAGCCACTCACCGAGAAACGCCTTGTTTCCCGGCGTCAGCTCCAACGCTTTCAAAGGTGCAAAGCCCGTCGCCTTGCCGTTTTGCAGTGCAAGATATGTGCCGCCTACAGCGCGGACATAAATTTCCGCGCCACGATCCTTATCAATGAAAAATTGCCGCGTTCCGAGCTTGCTCGCTTGAGACAGCAGGAAATTTTGCAGCACCGTCTTACCGGCACCAGTCGGGCCGATGATCAGCGTATGCCCAATATCATTGACGTGGAAATTAAAATAATAGGGCGAGCGTGACACTGTTTTCAGCAGGCACACAGCCGGCCCCCAATGATTGCCGTCTTTCTGTCCCATCGGATACGTATGGAACGGGCTTAACCCGGCCAAGTTGCGAGAGTTCATCACCGCAGGCCGTGGACGCCAAGTATAGTTGACCGGGAGCATCGACCAGAACGCCGCTTCCAGCGCCAAATCTTCCCGCGCAGCGACAATACCACCCTCACTGATGATGGCACGAGCGAGAGACATGCTTTCATTGAGCGTCGCTATATCCTCGCCCAACAGCATGACGCAGAGAGAATATTCACCCAGCACATAACGGTTGGATTGGACTTCATCCATTGCCGCTATCAGCCCCTCGGTCTGGCTGATAGCAACGTCATCTGTCGCTGATAGCTGACCCAGCTTTCGCTTCATTTCCCCTTGCGCATCGGCCTTGGCACGGAAGCCAAATGAGTGCGCAATCACGCACTCAAAATCTGCTTTCAAAATGCCGTTTAACATGCCGGGGAATGTCTCGGCAGCATGTTCCTTAACGCCCAATATTCCGCCCCAGCGCGACCCGGAAGGCTCCCTTACCTCGATAAGTTCATTGCCGAATATCAGACGATCAGTAGCGAGTGCGCCGCTCAAATGCGCGTTGACCAGCGGAACCTTTCTGTTCCTGCCGCCCATAACGCGATTCATAAATTCGAGCGTTTCAGAATAGTGCAATCCATTATGCTCATAGGTTGAGAGCAATTCAGGATCAGCAGCACCGAGCAATTTGGTTAGGTCGCGGATGGTCGCATAGAGATCATCCACTCTATCTGTCAGTTCTTCGCCGCCGCTATCATCAACAAAGAACGACTTGACCTTATCGCCCAGCTTATCAACCTTGGCGACCGCCTTGCGCTCGACAACGGCCATATACAGCTCATTGGCATAGAGACGCTTGGCAGAAATTGACTGCCTGTAATTGCCGTCAAGCTGCGCAGAAAAATCACTTTCAAATTCGCCATCGGGATATTCATTGCGCAGCGAACGCAACAGATAGCTATGCACCGCAAGCCGCTCATTACCGACAGACTGCAAAGCAATGTTTATGCGATTGTGCCAGTCATTGACTTCCCACAAATCCATAGTCTCGAATGACCGACCATTGAGCCGCAGAACGGCAAATATTTCGCCATTATCGCAAAGGATCATATGCTCATTGATATGACCCTTATACGGCAAATATTTGCGCGCATTACCATCGGTCTGTGCGGTGCGCTTTTTATCAAACATTGAGAAACCCCTTCCGCTTCATCATCGGAGAAGCGAGCGGCCCATAGCTTGAGCCTTTCCAATAGCCTTTATTGGCATTGCCAACGGCTGTTTGCAGATAGAGCGAAAGCACCCGGAACTGATTATAGTCCCGGCGCGTAATCAACCTAGCGGTGAAATAGAGAGCACCACCAATGGCCAGCGCAATAAGCGGGTTGCCGGTCCATATCAGACATAGCACCGCCACCGGAAAAATGAACATAGCCGCATCAAGCGGCACACCCAGAAAAAGCGCTGGTCGCGTCAAAGCCAGATACAGCGTATCAGCACTTAATTCGTCATCCATATTATATCTGCCCTGCAAAATATGCGGCGGTTTCGATAATCACCCACCCAAAGATAATCGGCACAAGCAGGCTGGCGCTTGAGCCGTCAAACCAGTAGCGAATGCCAGAAATTATCAGCATCAAGACCAGCACGAAGCGCGCTATGTTCCGCAATTCACCAAGAATTACTGTCGCAACGCTGGTGGCCGAAGGTTGAGCAGCCGCCGCAACAATTGCAGCCGACAAGGCAATTGCAACAACGCCGATTCCGACACTCACGGCAATTTGACCGGCCTGCCTGTTCAGCATGAACATATAGCCGAGATAGACTATCGCCAGCGTGACAAAAATCGCTGTCCCCGCCACCAAATAGTCTGATATAGCTCTGGCCACCGCTTCGGGCGGATTAGCCACAGCAGCAACGGGAGCCAGCAGCAATGCCACCGACCCCCATATGCCGATTTTATGCCGCAGCATCATTAGCCGCCAACCAACAGATTAACCATCCACGCTGAACCGAACACCAGCGCAATGCCTGCGATAATCCGCATGAACATCGCAATATCAAGCCGGTTGAACATCACGCCCAGCCCTGCGAAAATCACGGCCAAGGTCGCAATGCCGATCCCGAACGGCCCGGTCAGAAAGTTGATAATCTGCTGAATGAAATTCTCGACATTCGCCAGACCACCGGCAGCAAATGCAGGGCTTGTCATGCCAAACATCAGCATGGCCAGGAGCGCTAGACGACGCGCCGATTTACTCAAATGATACTTCATAAATTGTTCCTCCGTTTACATCATTCGCGTTACCCACACTCCGTTTTGCCCAGCTTGCGCGGGCAAAAACGTCCCATGCTGGCGGCGGTGTAGATTGCTCGATAGGCACAGGCGTTTGCCCCTCACCTAAATCTGTAGAAATCGCTTGCACCATAACCGGCGCTGGCCTTGCGGCTGCGCCCGCTGTGATAGCTGGCTGCATGGGTTCAGGCATCACGCCTCTTGCCACCCCGGCATTGGCCATGACCTTTCGGACATAACCATTGCGGAACCCCCGACTGAACGAGCCAGTATTATAGGCTGACAGTGCCGCTTGCAGCGGTGTGCGATGACCTTGCGCCCTCGCCCGCCTGTAATTGTCGGTCAGGATTTTCGCACCCGCAGCCAGATTAGTGCACGGATCAAACACTTCGCTTACGGACAGGCCGAGCTTTGGCAGATTGGCGCTGTTGATCTGCGCAAGGCCCATATCAATATTCTTGCCCGCTTTAATCAGCCGCCGCGCTTGGCGTTCGGCTTCATCACGCGAGCGTGGGGGCTTGATCCCCGCAGACCGATTAACACCTATCGCCCATGGCTTACGCGCACTTTCGGTCTGGACTATCGCCATCATTGTATCGGGCGCGACATGCGGCGCACATTGCGCCACTAACCCCAGCACGACTGCCTTGCTCAAAATCATAACTGCCTCATGGCGTGAAAACTAATATATTCACGTCATACTTTGGAGCTATGGAGAAGGCAACCTGTTATGCGGGCGCAGCATGAACGGCTCTTTGAAGCGCAAATGCACTAAGAGTCTGTTTGCAGCACCATAAACACTGCGAAAATCTTTGGTTTTTTGAGGCTTAGCCGCGCAGAGAATATATTTCTGCTTTCCCACCCACACAAAAATATGCCACTGCCCCGCAGCGTTTTCTATCACTTCAACCTTTTGAATTTGTTTGGTATTCTGATATGTCTCAGAAAATTCAGTTTCCGTGATACATGGCGTTGATTTGCTTGCGTTCACAATAGCTGCCCCTGTCAAAAGCGGCCCTCCCCCGTTGAAGAGCCGACTTTTGATAGTAATGCGGGAGGCGCGAATTAGTTACAATATCACGCCTTATCTTTTGCGTGTTTTTACATGCAAACTTAGTCGAGAATGGAGCTATTTGCCCGCATATGGGATAATGCGGATCGGGCCAGCATAATTGAGCCGCTTTTGCGCAAACTCAATACCCAACATATAATTCTTATACAGCTTTGCCGTTGCCCGGTCGTAAAATCCCAGCACATATTCATGACCGCCCAGCCAATCGCCTGAAATACGGATAAACCAGCGGCCCGATGCGTGTTGGATAACCTGTATCCCTGTGATCTTTTTGCCCTCTGCCAGCGCCTTAAAAACGTGTTCGCACAGCATACCAGGCGCTTGATGTTCTCTCATAATATCTCCCACTGCCCTCATGACTCACCGCCAGCAGATATGCAACTTTATGGCAAATGTGTTAATATATTAAACCATATTGTGTCATATACTATCCCGCACTGGTATATACTATACCGCACCGCGGCGTTGCATCATATTCCACTGTGTTATGGTATATACTGTCGTGCTGTATTACGGTATATACCGCGCCGCTATTGCATATACCGCCGCGCTGCGCTATAGCGTGGCGTGTTGTGGCACACACCGCAGGAGAATTTCATTGTCCATCATCATGTTTACAAACACCAAGGGAGGAACCGGCAAAACAACCAGCGCCTTCCTCGTTGCCGAAGGTCTTGTTGAAAACAACAGCGTCGCCTTTCTCGATTGCGACCGCAACCGCCATTTGAGCAAATGGCAGGAGCGCAGGGGAGGGGAGGGGCCTTTTATGATAGTCGAGGCCGACAATCAGAATGAGGATGAAGCCTTTAATCAGCTTACAGAGCTTGAGAAGGCGTATGACGTGGTTATCGTCGATATGGAGGGCATCAAGAGCCAGATCATCTATCTTATGCTTCAATTAGCCCATCTGGCCATTATTCCATTGCGGCCCAGCGCTATGGAAATCGCCATGACCGCCGACACCACCCAAATCATTCACAAATGCTCTCAAGCAGCGCGCCGCAGCATACCGTATCGCGTTCTGTTAAACAGGCTTAGCGGTGCTATTGTGACCAAGGCTGAAAAAGCCCTACGGGCGGAACTTCGCGCCGATTCCATCCCGGTCCTGGAAAACGGCCTGTTAGCCCGCGAAAGCTATGCAGAAATTTTCGCCACCGGCAAAACGCTGGCCGAGCTGGCCGAGGATGGCAAGCGCTCGCATCACAATGCACTGGCCAATGCCCGCGCTGTCTCAACCGAAATCGCAAAACTGATAAAGGAGCTTTAACGATGGGCGATAATAAATTCGCGCCGCCAATCACCGCTGAGGAAGCCAAGCGGAATATCAGCGCCATTGAGGGCAGTAAGGACGCCGTTCCACTTCCATCTGCGTCCACTCCCAGCAAGGAATACTCCAAGCTGCATATCGCAGGGCCGCAAGAGGTCATTGACGACTTCATTAAAGCGGCAAAAGCAGAGCGCTATTCCTATTGGGAGTATCTTGATATTCTGATGCAGAAGGCCGGGATCAGAAGTAAATAAGGCGTAAAATCACCTATATTTCACGCCATAATTTGACAATATCCACAAATATCCCTTATGGGCATGAAAAAGTTACGCAACTTCACAGGCTTAACCTTTTCATGCCCGATCTTTACAAGCAGGCACAAGACATAACCCACACCCTTGGCGGTAAATGGAATGGTCGCTATGGGATTGCCTGTTGTCCGGCGCATGACGACACCCATGCAAGCCTCTCGATACGCCCCGGCGACAGAGCCGTGATATTCAACTGTTACACGGGATGCACGTCAACCGAAGTTGTTGAAGCCCTTAAACGCATCCAAATCAGCAAAGCACCCTCCTATAGCGTCAAAGACAGCGCCACAGGATCAATCAATGACTTTGCCGCACAGCTCTATCGCAATGCGCAAGCCAATATCCGTGGCACTTTGGCAGACACCTATTTGCGCTCGCGCTGCATTACCATCCATTCCAACCAGGTCCGCTTTGACCCAGCGGCCCGCTATCGCGACGAAAACAACCAGATGCAACGCGCCCCGGCGCTTGTCGCCCCCTATCGCAGCGAAGCCGGACTAGTGGCGATACAGCGCACCTTTCTTGATCCATCGGGCAACAAGCTCAAATGCAAAGACTCACATGGCCGCATATCATCCAAGCGCTTTATCGGTTCGCGCTATGGTGGCCTTTGCCGTCTGTTCCCGCCAGCAAAGACATTGGGACTGGGGGAGGGCGTTGAGGAAGCCTATAGCACCACCATCCTCACTGACATACCATCCTGGTCCATAGGCGGCATTGAAAACTATGCCTCGATACAGATACCCGATTGCGTTGAACATCTGGTGATATTCACCCAGCACGGCAAACCCGCGGCCAATGCGATCAAACGCGGATGGGATAACCTCACCGGCAATGGCAGGCGCGTCACCGTCGAGTTTCCCGATAAGGGTGGTGACTGGAACGACATGCTTTGCAAACGCGATCAGCAGTCACTCGCTTCATCCACAGGCGCGGCATGATGCGCGCTTTAACCAAACTGCAATATCGCATAGGCTTCGCCGATCCGCAGCGACTCCGTTGCGGCCATCATGATTTATCAAAGAGGAGAAGTGGCGTGAGCGGATAACAAAAAACCCCGCACAGAGGCGGGGCTTTGCTTAATCTCTAACTAAGTCTTGGTCGGCTTTAGAGATTACGCATTCCCAGCAGATTTGCAAGCAAATTATGCGCTTTTGTGCAGGATTTTTTGCGCCCTCTCGCCCTGTAAGAAGGGAATGAGAAATGACGCACAGAAACAATAGCTTAGTTCGCATCAATCAGGTGGTTGAAAACCAGTTGCTTGACTTAGGCATCAAGCCTTTGCGCAATGGCGTTGCCAGCGGAGACATTCGCGCACCCGTGCTGCGCAACTCGATAGAACAGGGGACGTTTGAAAATGGCTGGTGGCATCGGCCCAAAGACCATGACCCGGACACCATTTTCAAAAGTGCAAAGCGCTACACCATAAACGGCCGCAACCAGCGGCGCGCCTATGACCCGGAATCAGGCGAAGCACCAGCACGGCCATTGACGGCCGGAGCGCTCGATATATTGGAATGGCTCTGCATGATGGCCCGCCTTTGCAATGGCAGGCTGTTCCCATCCTATGACGCGATCATAGAGGCCACCGGGCGCTGTCGGCAGACCATAGCCAGGGCATTAACCCAGCTTGAGAGCATTGGCATCTTGCAGCGCCAGCGCCGATGCAAGCGCAACGCCAAGAAAGGCGAGGGGCCGCGCTTTGTCCAAACCAGCAATGTCTATCGTCTTTCCCTGCCCAAATGGCTTGAAGCCTTTAAACCCGCCAAGAAAGCCAAACCACCAACGCCAGTTGACTATGTAGAACGCTTGAAAGCCGAGGAAGCCGAGCAGAGCCTATGGGCCTGGTCAGAGCCGAAACCACGCAAGGATAGCCCGACTAGCCAGCCATCGGGCTATGTCTCGCCTGAATTGCTCGCATTCGCCGCAAAGATCGGAGCCTTGCCCGCTGACCCAGCCACTTCACCAAATAGCCGCGAGTATGATAATCATACGCAACCGCCCTTAAAAGATATTTATAATGATCTGGCAGGCGATGATAAACTGCCCGTAAACCATGACGTGCTAAACGTGCCACAGCGGCCACGAGAATAAAGATTGAGGACAATAACAACCGTCTGGCACCTGTTGACACCAACGGGAGCGGCCTACGGCCGCATTTGGCTTTCAGGAAGCCAAGCGGAGATTTTGCGCCTTGCCGTAGCGGTGTAAAATAAAGATAGTCTGTGCCAGAGAACATTATGTTACGCCCATGCAGTTGAAAAAAGAGCAACTTTATTCAATGACAACAGACGGTCGCGACACACAAAGAAAGAAACCAAATGTCGATTGCCTTCTATGTCTATAAGGATAGCCGATTACCCGTTAATTCGCGCAATCTGCGCAGCGCAGACGAGATTGATGCAGCATTGTCCGAAATTGAAACCGAGCAGCTTGAAGCGGCAAAAAGCGCGGATCAGGATTTTGCTGGACAAGCCGGATTCATCGCACTGCATAAATTTCTCTATGGCGACTTTTTCCGCCACGCCGGAAAATACCGCAACCATCTGCATCCCCAGCCAACACCCCAGCATAGCCAAACCTATCTGATCGACGAGGACTTATTCGTCATATTCCGCGACTATGCCATCTCGCCCAGCTCGACGAAGCGCGAGCTCGCCACATGGGCTTATGAGATATGCCTGACCCAGCCCTTTTACTATACCACTGAATTTACCGCATGTGCCTATATGCACCTGGTCGCTGATGCGCCCATGATCGACAAGCGCGCCTTGGCGACAGCCGCCCAAAACGCGCAAGCCTCGGCTAATCCGAGCGCGATAGAAGCGCTCTTCACATAAGAAAACCGGAGAGCCTTGCAGCTCCCCGGTCCCTTGTCATTACAGGCTAAGTTTTGCGGGTTAAGCCTGCAATCCCTTCATCATCCGCGTCAGTCGATACGGAAGGTTGCCCCAGCGCCCCAAGTCGCCTCATTGCGCGCAGGGTTATAGCCAAAGCCTGCATTGATGTTCACACGCTGATTTTCAGATGTGTAACCAATGCCGGAGGCAATCGACATTTCGCCCATAAAGCCACCAATGGCCGCGCCGATGGACAGCGCGCCTGGTTCATCATGATAGCGAAGCTGGGTAAGCGCACTGACAGACGCAATACCGGCC
Source organism: Parasphingorhabdus sp. SCSIO 66989 (assembly GCF_032852305.1). Lineage (NCBI taxonomy): Bacteria > Pseudomonadati > Pseudomonadota > Alphaproteobacteria > Sphingomonadales > Sphingomonadaceae > Alterisphingorhabdus (ex Yan et al. 2024) > Alterisphingorhabdus coralli. The sequence continues at coordinate 12,566 of NZ_CP136595.1, read as the reverse complement.
TGCGCTTGGCTTTCGACTTCCCGCAGATCAAATTCCAGCGCATCAAAGCGCTGGTTTACACCAGTCTGCAACTGCGCAATTTGCTGATCGGTATAGGCGTTCGCCTCACCAACAGCATCGCGAAGCTGGCGCACATTGACTGCATCATTGTCGGCAACACCGGCAGCAACATTGCCGATCGTTACAGGACCGGCCAGACCATTGCTTGCGCCCAGCGTGATCGAATTGACCGGATTGCCGTTCATGTCGGTATCATATTGCACCGTCACCCGGTCCAAATTGTCAATCGCGCCCGCATTGTCCGCAATCTTGGCGTGATTGGCGGTTATCGCATCGGCATTATCAGCAATGCCCTGGGCATTGGCTGCAATGTCCATCATGTTCTGCGATGCTTTGGCACTCACTTCCGCTATCGCTCCGGCATTGTCGGCAATTGCTGCCTCATTTGCCGCAACGCCATCAGCAACGCCATCAATGGCGCTGGCATTGTCAGCAACCGCCTCATTGGTGGCGAAAAGCTGCGCTCCGTTGATAGCATCGGTGGAATCAGCCGCAATCGCGCCGTCCGCGACACCTGATACCGTCCGCGCCTCACCGGCATTATTGGCAAGATCAATCTCGGTTCCGCCGGTTTCCGCACCAATCTGTATCGCGCCGTCCGGGCTATTCGGCTGCGCAATGAGGACCGGCGCACCTTCTAGCGCCGTCACCCGATCATCAATATTGGTGATAGCAGTGCTATTGTCAGCAATCGCGCCTTCATTGACCGTCACCCGATTGTCGAGATTGGTAATCGCGGTGCTGTTGTCGGCAATACCCTGGGCATTGTCGGCAACATTTTGGTTAGTAGCGAACAATTGGTCGCCATTCACAGCGTCAGTTGAGCCAGCGGCAAGCTCCCCGGCTTCAACGCCGGTAATCACGCGGTTTTCACCAGCGTCATTCGCGATATTGACGACTGTGCCGCCTGTATCGGCTCCAATGGTAATTTCACCATCAGGACCACCGGCTTGATCGACAAAACTAGGTGCGCCTTCCAGCACCGTCACCCGGTCATCAATAGTGGCAATATCGCCTTCATTGACCGTCACCCGATTGTCGAGATTGGTAATCGCGGAGCTGTTGTCAGCAATGCCCTGGGCATTGTCCGCGACATTCTGGTTAGTGGCAAAGAGCTGTTCGCCATTGACTGCCTCGGTTGAACCGGCTGCTACATTACCGGCAGCAACATTGGTCAATGTCCGAGAGTCACCTGCATCATTGCCAAAGTCCACTGCCGTCCCGCCAGTGGTAGCCCCAACGAGAATGTCAGCATCAGCACCGCCCGGTTGCTCAACCAGCGGTGCAATACCGGCAGCATTTTCCAGCACCGTCACCCGATTGTCGAGATTGGTAACATTCTGGTTAGTGGTAAAGAGCTGGTCGCCATTGATAGCCTCGGTTGAACCCGCAGCAACATTGCCACCAGCAACGCCGGTAATCACACGATTGTTGCCAGCATTATTGGTGATATTGAGAACCGTGCCACCCGTATTGCCGCCCAGCAGCAAATCACCAGCAGCACCGCCCGGTTGCTCGATAAATGTTGGCGCACCTTCAAGCACCGTCACCCGGTCATCAATCGTGGTAATGTCACCTTCATTAACCGTCACCCGGTTGTCGAGGTTCGCAATATCCGTAGTATTCGTGGTGATATTGCCCTCATTGACCGTCACTCGGTTGTCGAGGTTCGCAATATCCGTAGTATTCGTGGTGATATTGCCTTCATTGACTGTCACACGATTATCAAGGTTGGCAATGTCTGTCGTATTGGTCGTGATATTGCCCTCATTGACCGTCACTCGGTTGTCGAGGTTGGTAATATCAGCCGCATTGGTCGCGACATTCTGGTCAGTCGCAAAGAGCTGCGATCCATTCACCGCCTCATTAGAGGTTGCCGACACAGCACCAACCGCAACGCCCGATAGCGTCCGATCAACCCCGCCTGCATTGGCGAAATTGGCGACAGTGCCGCCCGTATTTGCACCAACGGTCAAGTCAGCCGCATTGGTTGGAGCTGGCGCACCGGCCTGGTCAACATATTGAACGCCGGTGCCGCCGCCGCCACCACCGGAAAGACCTTCCAGCGCATCGAGCGCGCTACCAACATCGCTATAATCCGTGCCGTCAATGTTATAGACCGGGCCTACAAAGCTGCCGTCCGTATCCGAAAATTCGGCACCGCCGCCAAGCGCGCCCGCCAAATCTTCAAGCTGCGAAACATTGACTCCATCGGTATCCGCAATACCGCGTGATTGGTTGGTTATACGGCGTGTTTCAGGACCGAGCGCAGCACCCGCACCAGCACCTATAGCGAACACATTTGCCTCCCCTGCATCATTGCTGAACGCACCAACAGCGACGGACGAATTTCCGACAGAAACGGCCTGAAAACCAACCGCGACAACATTATTATAGCCAACACCGCCAGTCAGATTAGTCCTGTTGGCGTTGTCTCCGATAACGACCGAACCACTGATAATAGGCTGGGTCGCAGGATTTACATGATCGGCCGCGCCGCTCCCGATAATCACAGTATTTCCGGCCTGGACACCACGACCCGCCGCACTCCCTATCGCCGTCACCGAAGTCATATTTCCGAAACGGCCAGCTTCGCGGCCCACGAACGTCCCTCTATTTATGGTAGCATTGTTACCAGCCAATTCACCAATGACCACCGTGCCAGTAGCTCTAATGTCCGAAAAAGACCCTGCGTCATCACCGATAATTACACCGCTATGGTTTAAGAACGACTCTCGCCCTGCCCCGTGTCCAAGAATAACCGCGCTCTGCACTTCACCACTGATACCCGCCGTTGTGTTAAACCCGGCATTTGTTCCCAGCACCACGCCATCTATGAAATTGACGTTATCCGCAACGATTTGTGCGCCATCTGCGCCTGTTCCTGTCTGATTAGCAATAATGCTACCTCGGTTATCCGCAGCATCCGGGTCCGTGCAGGTATCATTTCCAGCTTCGTCAGCAATGACACCGCCGCAGTCTGTGCCTTCTAAGATCACCGATTGTGCAAATGTCGGACCTGAACCCAGCGCCAGGGACGCCAGTCCGACACCCGCCAGTAGCAGATTCGCTTTTTTCACCGTTAAACGCTTCATTCTCTATTCTCCTTTAAGCCGTGATTTATGGCTAAATCACGCCTATCAATAAGACGCCCATATTCCAACCACTCATTGATCCGCACTGGATTGTAGCGCACAAATGCGGCTGAATTTGCATGTTTTTACAGATATGTGCTTTATGTGATCGCTCTTTGGCGCGGTAAACTGCCCAATGACAATGACGCGAAAGTGCTTTAATTTCACGCCTTATATGCTAAAAGGACAGAATGAACAGCACGACGCATTTTCCCCAGCCTGCGCACAGCGCAGACCATGACGCCGCCATGCAGCATTTCAGCCGCATCCTGCTAAAAGCGTTCAATGACGCCCAATCCCACCAGGTTGAAAAGCTCGACGAGGTTCAGGACAAATTGCGCCTGTCGCTGCGCTTGCAGGATGAAGCGACCAGTATCATGCGCGAATTGCTCACCATGACCTCTGGCCAATGGCTCGCTGACTTTCTTGCCCGCCATCTGTTTTTTACCAACATCAAAAAGCTCGATAATGTCAGCCTTGCAGAAACAGGAGCCATAGCAGGCGCAATGCGCGACCATTGGAACGCCGTGCTTGAAGAAAAAGGCATTGTCCTGGGCCGTGGCGATTGGCTGCATCTCGCCAACGAGCTGACAACCCTCTCCCAAACAATCCAGCACACGCTGTCCCTGTCGCCTATGGATGCTCGCTATGATTGATCGCACCACATTGGCCATGGCTGGCATTGTCATATGCGCTGGGCTTTACATGAGCGGCGGTATCGACACAGGACTAACAGAAAAATGGCAACAGCTTAGCTTCACCCCTGAAATTCCCGAAGCCCAGCACGTCTATTATGCGCCCTGCATCGCCATTGACGGCGATACATTGCGCTGCGACAGCCGCCGCGTCCGCTTACTCGGTATCGACGCCGCAGAGCTTCCCGGCCATTGTCACCCCAACCGCCAATGCGCGCCGGGTGATCCCCACGCCCAGGCAGACGCTTTGCGCATCTATGCCAACACCGGCCCGCTCGCCATCACCGTCTTGGAACAAGACCGCTATGGTCGCGATGTTGCCATTGTCGAATCCGAGCGTGACGGTATCGCCCAATGCTATATGATCCGCCAAGGCGCATCCTATGTCGCCAAATGGGATAAGCGCGGCTACATCGGCCGCAAGTGCGGAGTAACCGGCTGATATGTCTGACCTACCTGATTTTCACGATGACCCTGAACTTAAAAAAGCGCATGATGCGCTCTTCGAAGCAGAGCAGGGCAGGGCGGCGCTTCTCAATACCCTTGCAGGCTATGATAACCGCATTGAAAAAGCGCTGGCACAAGTGCTTGCGCGCTATTCCCAAATAGCAGCCGAAAGAATTTCCGCAGCGCCCGCCCTTACTTCCGGCGACGTGCCGACGCTTTCCTATGATGATGCGCAAATCCTCGGCAAACGCGCCAATGACCATTTCCGCCATATTTTTCGCGACGTGCCGATGCGCGAAAATGACCAATTCTGGCCTGACATTGTGCAATTCATCTTGCGCGAAGCGCGCCAGCTTGCCCAATCCCATGACGAAAAGGACGTATAAATGCCATCATCTGCCAAACTTTCCCAGCTCGACGACAAAGTTGCCAAAGCGCGCTTGGCGCTTGAAGCCCTGGAACAGTCCCGAAAGGACGAGCTAAAGCGCATTGAGGACAAACAGCGCGAAGCAGAAGGCTTGGTCGCCTCGATAATTGGCCATGCCGTCATCGCTGCCTGTCGTGCCAACAGCAGCTTGCTCGACAGCTTGCGCCCGACGATTTTGGAATCCATCTCCAAAAAATCCGATGCCAACCGCGTGACCCGTCTTTTTGACGATATTGCCGCTGGCTAGTCCATTCAGGTCAGATTCGTGAATTTGGTTTATATTATCCCTTCACTCAGCATCTTTTTCAGCAAGGTTTTCTAGCGATGGACGATCACCAACGAGAACATTATGACCGTATCGTTCGCGAGATGCAGAAAGCGGTATATTCCCAAGGGTCCGAGCTTCATCATTACGAACAGCAGCAGACCCAAAGGCTATTTTTATCCAGCTTGAGCAACGCCGCAGATAAGCTGGAAGACGCCTATAATTTGCTCGAATATTCCAACCAGGCCATTCACCATTATCAGCGTCTCGTGCAGATTCTTCTTTGGCTAAATGGTGTAATTATCACCCTGTGGCTTTGTCACCTGTGGTTTAATGTCTAAGCGGGCATCCCCGGCCAGAGCCGGGACAGGCTCTATTGCGCTAGGCTCGCTGGATCTGCTGAACGCAGATAATCGCTCGCACAAGCTACACCGAACCCCTTACGGGTTTCGGCCCATTCGGGTGACGATCCTTGATGCGAAAACACCACAAAAGGAAGCATGGGTAAGGAGGTAATTATGACAGAAGACGACTATTGGACCATTGTGGAAAACGACCCTCTCACCAAGGATATTTTCGGCGATTCATGGCCTGATTATTTTGATGGCGTAGAGGCACAATTGCCCGACAGATACCAACATGCAGCTTCGCTAACCGCAGATGTTATGGAAAAGCACGGGCAGTTTATCAACATCACCCAAGAGGCCAAAAGGCTTGAAGTCAAACATTCAGCAACCAACTACAGAGCAATATTATCGTTAATGGTGAAAGCCTCCGTGCCATTTATCATATCTATGTTGGCTATCAGATACTTTGCGCCGCTTTCAGGCATAAGCATATTGATTATGATAATTATGAATACGTCTTTCTTTGGGATAACGCTGTTTTACTATCTGAAAGCAGCCGCAGCTTCCAAAAGAGCGGTAAAAATGTTCAAGGACATTTACGCCGCATAGATCGCATGGCCTCTGCCTTATCCCATCACGGCCGCAGCCAGGGCGCGATGATGCCCCCGGCATCACCGCTCAACAGGACAGCGCGGCCCAGGGCCGCACTGGTGATGATCGACCATGCGCGTTGCGCCTGGTCTTTTGTTTCCCGACGCCGGTAAACCGGCATCGGCGCGGGGGCCTTGCCCCCGAATTTTAGAGGGGCTGGACCGTCTCGCTCGCTGCGCTCCCTCGCTTGGCGGTTTTTGCGGTTCCCCCCAGCTTCATCACCAATCTGCGCTAGGTGTGCCGGATCCGCTACGCGGATCATGCCCCACCCGCTCCGATAGGCTCTTGCAGCCGGGAAGCCCCCCGCAAAAACCGACCCCTTTCCAAAATTCTCCCCCACCCGTCGCCCGGTGGGCGTTCGCCGGTTCCATGTTTGGAACCGGGCGAAGCCCCTATTTTTAAGGAAGAAGGACAAGGGAAATGACAATGACCGATCAGGCAGAACAGGCACGTATGGAAAAGGTGATTAGCTCACTGGTGCGAAGCGGAGCTAACCCCAATGAAGCCAGAGAAATGACAGAGCAATATTACCATGAAGTAAGGCGGATAACCAAACTCACAGCACCGGCCAAGCTCGCCAAATATGTGATGATTGCAGCGTCGATATAAGGAGCCGAAATCATGACCAATACAGCCTTTGACAATTTACGCGATCAACTACGGCAAGCCGGTTGCACTCTTGCTTGCCAGTCACAGCATGAACTCGCACCCGACCATTTCATTGAACAATGGCTGGTGCAGGACAATCACGGGCGGCTTATCCCTATTGTCGTGATAGACCGGCGCAGAAAGGGCTATTCGCTCTATATCGAAAGCAACAGCATCAAGATTAACGATGACGTTGCAGCCATCCTCGACGCAGCCCGGAAGGGGAACGCATCATGAGCGGCAAATTCGATATATACCAGACGATAACCGACAGCATCATAGCCATGATGGAGGAAGCCACCGGCAACTGCCCGCTACCCTGGCACCGCCAAGGCTTGACCATGCCTCTCAATGTCGAAAGCACCAATCGCTATAACGGGATCAATGTTGTGATGCTCTGGTATTACGGCCAGCAATGCAGCCAGCAGCTTTGGGGAACCTATCGCCAATGGGCAAACCAAGGCGCACAGGTAAAGAAAGGCGCTAAAGGTGTGCCGATCATCTTCTATAAGAAGGTCAAACGCACAGAGCCTAATGGTGCTGAATCATTCTATCCCATGGCCAAAGCATCATGGGTATTTAATGTCGATCAGGTGACAGGCTATGAAGGGGAGGGGATTGCCCCAGCTTCACCACTTCCCGACACCATAGGGCAGGCTGACATATTGGACCATGCCGAGGCATTTATTGCCCGCACTGGTGCAGCCATTCAGCACAATGACACTTTCGGACTGGACCGAGCTTTCTATAACTATGCAGACGACTATATTAACATGCCGTGCCGCCATCTGTTCTATGGCGATCAGCAGCAGGCCAGAGAAGGCTATTACGCCATCCTGTTGCACGAGCTGACCCACTGGACCGGCCATAAAGCGCGCTGCAATCGCGGCCTGTTTGGCAAGGACAAAATGGACTATGCCCGTGAAGAGCTGGTCGCCGAATTTGGCGCAGCTTTCTTGTCCGCCCAGCTCAATATCACCCAACACCCGCGCAGCGACCATGCCGAATATCTCAAAAGCTGGATAGCGATTCTGAAAAACGATAAGAAGGCCCTGTTTCGCGCATCAAAGCTGGCAGGCGAGGCGGTGGACTATCTCACCAGTCTACAGAGCGAAGAAAGGAAAGCAGCATGAACAATCGCCGCAGAGCTGCAATCAACCGGATCATAAAGCAGATCAACACCGAGCTGAAACCCATGATGCAAAAACTACAGCAAGAAATTGAAGATGTTGACCAGACCGTAGTCAGTCAGGGACAGGCCCTTATCGGCAGCTTTGAAGAATATGAGGAAACGGTAAACGCAGCCGTCGAATGGCTCAACGAAACGGCAGACTATCAATGAAATTCTTTATCGCGATCCCCAGCGCTACCGGAAGCGTTACACTCGACACCATGCAGTCTATTGTCACGCTGACAAACTGGCTAGCAGTCAAACAGCACAAATGGCTGATGCAGCACACGTCATCCGCCATGCTGGTCTATAGCCGCAACACGCTGGCACAATCGTTTCTGGCATCAGATTGCGACCAGCTCCTTATGATCGACAATGATGTTGGTTTCACCATCCATGCGCTGGAAGCCATTATAGAGAACGATCATCACTGTGTTGGCGCTAACTTCCCATCCCGTCACCTGGACATTAAGCGCTTCTATATGCGCGCAAGGGAAGGATTACCGCTCAACTGGTGCCTTGACGAAGCGCGGCCATTGGTTAATTCCGGCGTGATGGAATCCAACGCAATCCACATTGTTGAAACTATCGGCACCGGCTTTCTCAAATGTGACCGCGCCGTCTTTCAGGCCATGATAGACAAGGGGATTGCACAACAGCGATTGCTGAAAACGCTTTCCCAGCAAGAGCACCAATATGATTTTTTCTCACCCTTTGGCCTCGATACCGAGAACCAGCTTGGTGAGGACACAGCCTTTTCCTACAAGGTTCGGCGGGCAGGCTATACGCTGCATCTCTATCACGGCCCCGGATTGCGCCACACCGGCCCTATGCAACACGAGACGCTATAAATCGAGTCCAATAAACGGTCGTTTATTGGACAGTCCAACCACAAGCTGCTAGACCGCAGAAATGCGTTGCCAGATCACCGCATTTTCCCAACAGTCCAATAAATCAAACTAGATGTTTTATTTATTGGACTCTGTTCCCTAGCTGAACTATATATGCTTATCAGCATTGAAGGAGACTAACTTGTGGATTTTTTCAACTTTGACCACCTCGAAGATCACGTAGGTGATGCTTCAAAGGATATTCTTATCAACATCCCCGCAGAGTTATCTTATGAGCAATGGCAATCTCAAAAATCGCGCATTGAAAGCCTTTTTCGAGATACTGTTGAAGCAATAGTTAAATCAAGCATGGTGGTCGTATCTATGTCTGAAACCACCGAACCTGTAGTAAGCGTATATATACCCTCTGGCGATAGTGGTGGTTATTGGCGGATTGAGCAGCCTTTCAACAAAGAGCTGTTTAAATATGCCGAATGTCTTGATCTGGCAAAAGCTGCAATTGCAGCCTTTGAAGATGGGAAAATTACAGACCTCGAAAAATTTGTAGGTAAAGACGCGATATGAGCGCGGCGCTGGCACGAATGAAGCGCGTTGCCGAGGTTGACGATGCTTTCATGGATGATGGCGAATGGATTATGCAGCGCCATAGCCCCGCCCTCGCCGATACCGATGCAATGCATTGCGAGTCATGCGAGTCATGCGGGGCGAGCCTTAGCGGCAACTACGAGCCGCCATTTGATTTAGTAGAATGTGATGGAATTGGGAGGCCGTTGTGAAAATCTATTGCGTTGTGACTGTAACTCACATGACGAATTGGGACTTTTTCCCACAAAACGAGAAGCAGAAGAACATATCAGAGCCTTAAAGAACGATCCCGAAATTGCTGAGACATTGCTTAGCGCTGAGATCGACCCGTGGGAGGTCAAGCCAACACGCAAAGGAATTACCGCCCTTATGCAAAATTTTATTGAATGTTCCTGTGTGAACGAAGGCTAGGGGATGAAGATAGGATATGCCCGCGTCTCGACCGACGAGCAGAACCTAGACGGGCAAGTGCGAGAGCTGGAAAACGCCGGTTGTGAAAAGATATTCACTGACCATGGCATTTCCGGCAAGGCGGTCTATCGACCAGCCTTGCAAGAAGCGGTCGCCTTCGCCCGCGAAGGCGATATCATTGTTGTGCAGCGGCTCGACAGGCTTTGCCGCAACTTAAAACAGCTCATTGACGAGCTGGACGATTTTGGAGAGCGCAATATCGGCTTCGCCTCATTGCGCGAGGAAATAGACACGTCCACCGCACCGGGCCGTCTCTATTTCCATATCATCGGCGCGCTCGCTCAATTTGAGCGCGAGCTTATATCTGACCGTACCAAAGCGGGCCTTGAGGCAGCGAGAGCCAAGAACACCCAGCTAGGCCGACCGCGCAAGCTCGATGATGACAGATGGCGGGAAGCCCTGGCACTTATCCGGCCCAGCGATCCGAAGATACCGCCGCTCAAAGTCGCACAGGTTGCAAAGCTGATGCACGTTTCAAAGCAGACGCTCTATAACCGGCTGAACGAGCTGGACGGCAAAACGCGCAAACCCTCACCTACATGAGCAGACGGGCCAATTGCCGCGCCGCTTCTTACAGCCTCTTTACGATACACTGCGATCAGCAAGCCCGCGCAATCATGCCAATGTGATGAACCGGCGCAGCACCTTCCCATATTCATCCGCGTCAGCCCCATCTCACTGCCGCCTTAGCGGTTGCCACACGCTGCTTACCCGGCGATCTGTCATGCCTTTCTCAATTCCCATTCGCGCTACCGAACGATTGTCTAACGAAGGTGATAGAACACCATAGCCAGCAGCTTTACCACACCCCGACACTATCAAAGCGATACTGGCTGATTTTCTTACTCATATCTCCAATCATCGGTGCTGTTCATTCCCTCCCGATGCCTATTTAGGGCATGGCTTCGCATTGCACGACAATTCGGCTATGCCTCATTTCAACAGGAAAACCGGCGCTTGCAGCGCCTACGGCTTTCAGCCCTACGGGCCGAACCTTCCGTTTTTCCTGTTGCGTGCGCTCACCACGCCCGAAACTAACGGCATCGGGAATGAACCCGATGATTTAAGGAGTAAGAAAATGCAGAATATCGCTAAATTTGAAGTTCGGGGCAACGTGGTAAAAATAAACGCTGGCAACGGAGTTGCTTACATCACAGTCGTTGTCGAAAGCAATCGCAAGAACGATGATGGCGAATGGGAAACCAGCAAGAAATTCATCGACATGACCGCCTTCAAGAAATCAGCCGATTGGGTGGTTAACCGCACTCCCGGCGACCTGGTTCAGATCGAAGGCACGATTGAGCCGAACGAATATGAGAAGGACGGCCAGAAGGTTTACAGCACTGACCTGGTTATCCGCAGCCAAGCGGTGCTGACCCCGATGAAGAAGAAAGAGGAGGACTGAGATGACGGCGGGCCATATGGCCCGCCTCACCTTTCATTAAGGCACATAATCCTATAAAGAGAGCATCATGGCTTCACAATTCGAAAATCTCGACCTCGATCTTGCTGAACAGGTCACGTCTATCAAACGGGATATTGCAGAGATTGACCAACGCAACCAGCAAATGCGGTATGAACCTTATCGCCTAGTCTTTACCGGCATGGCAACCGGCGCTGGCCTGCTCGCTCTTGCCATTGCGATCTTGCAATTCATCATGGAATAATCGGTTTACTCCGAAGGCCCGCTTTGCCCAGCGCAAGGCGGGCTTTTCGTATGTAGCGGCGATGCTCGAAACCACCCGGAGCGAGCCGGGTTTTTCTCGCATCAGGGCTTAAGCAGCCCTCTTGCTTGGCGCGCTCGATTGTGACCGGGCCGAGCCGGTCAAATCTCGCTTCCCTCGCAATTCACCCGCCGCCGCCGCGCAGCCATCGGCAACAGGGCCGATGCTGCTAGGCAGCGAAGCGACCGCTCGACCATAGACCAGCGATAGCGGCGCTGCCTCTATCACTGGCCATGCCCTCGCAGCCGCAGCCAGGGCGCGATGATGCCCCCGGCATCACCGCTCAAACGGACAGCGCGGCCGAGGGCCGCACTGGTAATGATCGACCATGCGCTTGCGCCTGGTCTTTCGTTTCCCGACGCCGGTAAACCGGCATCGGCGCGGGGGCCTTGCCCCCGAATTTTAGAGGGGCTGGACCGTCTCGCTCGCTGCGCTCCCTCGCTTGGCGGTTTTTGCGGTTCCCCCCAGCTTCATCACCAATCTGCGCTAGGTGTGCCGGATCCGCTGCGCGGATCATGCCCCACCAGCTCCGATAGGCTCTTGCAGCCGGGAAGCCCCCCACAAAAACCGACCCCTTTCCAAAATTCTCCCCCATCCGTCGCCCGGAGGGCGTTCGCCGGTTCCATGTTTGGAACCGGGCGAAGCCCCTATTTGAAGGAAAAGGACAATGTTCAAGATTACCACCTTGGAACGCAGCAAGCGGGTCACACTGGATACCGCTGACAGCTTTGAAGCAGCGAAGGACTTAGCGCATGAGCGCTTCACCATCCTGCATTTTGAGCAAGACGACGACTTTACCGATTGCGCCGACTTTTTCACCGATACCGGCATTGTCGGATCAATCGAACCCATTGGCATGTTTTGAGAGGATGACCGCCATGACTTTTCGTGCATTTCTTATCGCTATGATTGTTGGCACTAAACCGCTGGATGATACCGAATTGTGCCACATTCTGACACCAGAGCAGCATGACGATATGCTCACAGGCCGTATCACCATGTTGCAGGCTAAAGAGCAGCGCCGCCGCAACGAACAACAGCAAGCGCCAGTGCCAATCCCGGCGCGCCAGCGTCAATCAGATCGGATCGA